>NZ_NPJK01000034.1:0-252 GCF_002251285.1 Prevotella sp. P5-64 | reverse complement strand
GAAAACGAGTCGCATAAAGGCTTTTGTCTTCAGATTCATCTCCGTACCTGCCAAGTGGATCATGACTGCAAGGCAATACGTGCTGAATATCTACACAGAGAACCGAGCTTATGCAAAACCCTTCAAACCTGAGTTCGGGATAAGCGACAGTCGTTTTTCTTGCTATGCCAGATTTCCGACAGGTGCATATTACATTTGCCCTCCAAACAATATGGATGGCAAAATGCAGAATTGTAAAGTCCAAATGAAGTT
>NZ_NPJK01000033.1:0-10464 GCF_002251285.1 Prevotella sp. P5-64 | reverse complement strand
ATATACGAGTGCAGGCACTACCATACAGCTAAATGCCACTCGCGAAATAGACAAGCCAAGTGCCCCTGTTATGGCCATATTATGTATAAGTACTATCGCCAATATTATAGTTCCTATATTCTTGATAGAATTTACACTTAACAGGCTCCAATTTTTAGCTTTTGATATAAGTCCTTGCTCATATACCGAACCGACACAATCAAATATAGTGCTAAGAGATAATGTACATAAAACTACCCTTAGCCCCACAAATGATACTCCATAAAAGCCCTCTATGTATCCACTAAGAAGCATTATTATTAGGCACATTACGCTCGAAGTAGCAAAATTACTTAAAATCATCATTTTAAGAATTTCCTGCTCAGTTGATACATTTGCGGTCGAAGTAAGATAGGACAGGGTTACATTTCGTAATACCGAAGGTATATATAGTATAACAACAGTCCACTGGCAAGCTGCATTGTATAATCCCAGTTGGCCATAGTCTGCGAATTTTATAATTACGAAATTAAAGAACCAAGTAATAACAAAATACAAACTCTCATGGAGTGCTATTGGAAAAGAGAATATTATGATTTCTTTTTGTATTTTCTTTTTTTCCTGTACAGGAATTACTACTTTATTAATTTTTGTAGTAATACTGCGAATAGAGATATAATTAATAATGCTATTAAATAGCTGAGATATAAGCAAGGCATACAAAGCGCCATCAAAGCCATACCAATAAGCTAAAGAAGCACTACTCACAAAAGTAACGATACCACTCCATCCATTATTAATTGCGACTTTCTTAAACTCTTTAAATCCACATAAGATGGCATTTTGAGTAAATGTCAAAGCATTAAACACTATAATAATGGCACACATTCTAATGGCTGTTGCCAAAGGGGCATTTTCTAAAAATACAGCTAACTGTCTGGCAAATGTAAAAATAAGAGCACTTATAACGATGCTTGCTATAAGAGTTATCTTTATCAGAATATGATAAATGAGGAATATACGGTCTGGAAACTTAGCCATACCCTGCGAAATGAATTTTGTCGCAGTATAGCCAATACCAAAAGTAGAAAAAATTCCTATCGTGAGAATTGTATTTCTTATCAGTCCATATTCTCCATAGCTGTCACGCCCCAAGAAACGGGCCACAGCAATTCCTGCCAGCAGCAACAAGCCCTTACCGATAGCATTACCAAACACAGCCCAAAAAGAATCTTTTAAGAGCTGGCCCTTATTATGTCCTATATTCCTTAAAGACTTAATTACCGCCATCATTATGGGAAAAGACTTTTATACTCCCTTGGTGAATAACGTTTTTAATAAATCCCTACAAACAAATAGTATTGTAACCATCCAAGCCGTTATAACCATAAAGAATACAAAAACCATGCGCTTAGGTCCGGCTGGCAATATTGGAACCGACGCTTCTTTTATAGTAGTAAAAGCCGGAGTATTCTCTTGCACCTTAGCTAATGCCTGTTGTAATTGAGTATTTAATGCGCTATATGTATTAAATTTGAGTTGCATATCATTCTCCAAGTCATTCTGCTTAGCCTTATAGCTTTCCAATACGACATCCATGTTGGCATCAGCATAGCCGCCATAAAGCTGGCGCGCCCGCTCATACTGATACTTAGCCTCTGCCGTAAGTTTCTTATAATACTCATAGTCTATACGAGCCTTATTGGTACGATAACGAGTAATCGTACTTTGCAGTTCTTTCATAGCCTTATCAGCTATAGTCGCAGCAATCAAAGGGTCTTGATCTTCCACTGAAATATAGATAACACCTGTTTTAGGATCCAAGCTACAAGTAACAGACTTACGGATAAGCCCAAGAATATTCTCCTGTTCCTCCGTTAGCTGAAATATATTAATGTCTGTACCCACCTTAGCCGCTGTTTTCTTCTTGAATTTTCCAGGCAATTCAAGTAACCATTTAAAAGGTACCCCTAATATATACTGCTTTTGATATTTTAGCAGATAATCATAATAGGTAGTATTAATAGTACCGTCACTGCTTTTAACATGACACTTAGACAGGTTGATTGCGAAATCATTTGTATTCATCAAATCGGGATACAACTCTGGATAAATGGCATCGCCTGTAGACGAGCTACCCAGATTGAACCCAAAAGACGAGGCTATAGATGACAAACTATTCTTCCCCATTATATCCCCCATCTCTGGTGCTAACACCACACTACTATTATAGTAACGAGGCACTGGAAAAATGATAAGGCATGCCACTATAAAAGTAAGAACCGTTACTTTCAAGAATAGTATCTTGCTGCTCTTTACACGTCTGGCCACAGCCAGTATATCTATCTGATTATTTTTAGTATTCATAATGATTCAAAATTACTTCAGCAGATTGGCCAGCGAGGCTATCATGGTGGCCAGCGAGGCTACCGATGAGCCTATGCCCAGCCACTGACCTATGGCGGCCGGATTGCGCCGGGGCTTACTGGGAACTACTATCTCACAACCGGGGCGAACCTTGGCGTTGTGGGCCACACGGCCCACTGTACCGTTCATGTAGACGATGATGGTGCGGCTTTTCTTGGCACGCTGGCCGAAGCCACCGGCCTGGTCTATGTAGTAGTTGAACCGCTTGCCTTTCTCGTAGGCCACGGTGTTGGGGAACATCACGTCGCCGCTAATCTTGACCGTACCGTTGTACTCGGGTATTATGAGCTGGTCGCCCTCGCGCAGTACCAGGTCGGCGTCGCCTCCGGGATGCTTCAAGGCCTCACCCAGTTCGATACCCACGGGATAGGTGTCGGCCAACTGTAGCAGGGCCACGTTGATAGAGTCGCTGTTGGCTCCCTGGGCAGCCAGTATGCGCGTCACGGCCCGCATCTTGGCGCGCTCGGCCTCGCTGGTACGGCGCAACAGGCGCGCGCCCGACACGTAGGCCAAGTCGGTAACACCACCGGCCTTGCGTATCACGTCGCTGATACGCTCGTTCTTGCGGGCTAGCGTGTAAGTGCCGGCAAACATCACCTGCCCCTCTACGTACACGTTCTGCTGAGTGGCAAACCCGGGGCTGCGGCGCACGTAGACCTCATCATAAGGCATGAGACGGAAGCCGGGCTGACCGTCGATGACGAACCCGTCCTTGAGGGCCAGCGTATAGGTCTGCGAGATGATGCTGTCGGTGGTCAGCGCCTTAGGGTCGCGTATGCGGCGAGCCACGTCTACCTTGACCGTAGATGCCTGGTCATTGAGCCCGCCGGCCTGCAGTATCAGGTCTTCGATGGTCTCGTTGGCCGCATACTGATATATACCCGGATAGTGTACCTCGCCATGTATGGTGAGGGTCTGCTGCTCCATCAGGGCCTGCTTGGTGGGCACGAAGAGCACGTCGTTCTTCTGCAAGGGCACATCGGCCACGCGGCCCTGCATGATGCCGTCTATATCTACGGGTATTACCTCCAGGGTACGGTCGGCCTTCATACGGTGCATCACGGCATGGGCCGTAAATGCCTGCTCGGTGCAGCCCTCGGCATGCTCTATGAGCGAGCGAACACTGGTTATGTCGCCGCCCACCTGGTATTTGCCGGGACGGAATACGGCTCCCTTGACCTCGACCATGTTTTCATAGCGGTTCAGGATAGAGTCGACGGTGATAGAGTCGCCATCGGCGATGTGGAAGGAGTTCATGTCAAACTCACCCACGTTGTAGACCGAGTATTCGCGGCCGGTCTTGCGTATCAGACGCACCGAGCGGGTATAGGCGTCGCCGGTAAACGAGCCGGCATATTTGAGCAGGGTGCCCACGCTCTCGCTCTTCTTCATCTCATAGTACATGGGGCGTTTCACCTTGCCGGTGATGTTGACCAGACAGTCGTAGGGCCCCACCACGATGACGTCGTTGTCGGTGAGGTGGATGTTGCTGGCCTTGCCGTTGAGTATGTAGTCATAGACATCGACATGGGCGATGAGGCGGTTGGCACGGAATATCTTGATGTCGCGCAGCGTACCTATGTCGTTGGGGCCGCCCGCCATGTAGAGTGCATTGAACACGGTGGAGAAGGCCGACAGGGTGTAGGTGCCCGGCATGCGCACCTCGCCCATCACGTTGACCATGATGGTCTTGGTCTGTCCCACGGTGAGACGCACCTTCGAGCTCTGGTAGCGGCTGCCCAGTGTCTGGCGCAGTCGGGCATTGGCTTGTGCCACGGTGAGACCGCTTACCTGTACGGGGCCGAAACCTTCGATGGTCACATCGCCGTCGGGCGATACGGTGTATTGGTTGCTCTTCTGCGAGGCACCATAGATGTCTATGATAACGGCGTCGCCCGGACCCAGACGGTAGTCGCTGGGGGTGGCGATGTTCATATTGGGCTCGAAGGTGAGCTTCTTGTTGTTGAAGATGTCGCGGCCGAACACTTTCTTCGTCTTCCGCTCGGCCATCAGTTGCCGGTAGAGGGCAATGGTGTCTGTGGGCAGTATGGCCGACAGTTCGCGCTGAAACTCAGCCGTCTGCTCGTCGTCTTCTATCTCTGTGCGCAGATTGTTTTCCTGCTGTATCAGCGTGCTGGTCTGGCTCTTGGCTTGGGCAGCCTTCTTCTTCTCGCCGTTGGCAGTGCGCATACGGCTGTTTGCCTTTTCCACTGCCTGGTCGGCTACTACGCCCATACCTTTATTCTGTATCTGGCGTTCATACTTGTCTCTCACGCGGCGTATCTGCGTGATGTTCACGCCGCGCTGCATCAGCTTGGTCACTATCTGTGCCTGCGATGTGCCGGCATTGTGCTCTTTTACCACAAACTGCATTATCTGGTCGTCGGTCATTGACGACTGTGCCGATGTGGTGGCCGCAAAGGCCATGAGTGCGATGAGTAATATAACGTATCTTTTCATATTTCTTTTAGAATTTCCTCCCTGTCACGATGCTCAGGGCTGTCTTGATGATAATCTTGGTGTCGAGCCAGAGCGAGCGGTGCTCCAGATAGCTGATGTCCATGTCCAGCCGGCGCAGCATCTTCTCCATCGTGTCGGTGTAACCGTTGTAGAGCGTAGCTTCCGACGTGAGTCCAGGCTGCATCAGGTAAATGAGGTTGTAACGCGCATCCTGCTTCATAATCTTGTCTATGTAGTATTTGCGCTCGGGGCGTGGCCCTACCAGCGACATGTCGCCTCTGAGCACATTCCACAACTGTGGCAGCTCGTCGAGATGATGGCCGCGCAGAAACCGCTCAAGTCTTGTCGATGTCAGCTCGTCGCCTTGGGCAATGAGCTGTGGCCCTTCGTTCTCGGCTTCGCTGCTTAGTGTGCGAAACTTGAATATCACAAAGGGCTTGCCGCCTTTTCCTATGCGCACCTGGCGAAAGAAGATGGGGCCATTCTGTTGTAGTCTTATCGACAGTGCCACTGCCAGCATTACGGGCGAGAGGACCACCATGCCCACCATGGCGAACAGGATGTCGGCTGTCCGCTTGATGCCGAGTTCCATTTTGCCCATTCCGTCTGTAGCCTGTTGTTGAGTCATTTGTTGGTTGTCCTACATTATATAATATAATAACTCGTTTTTTGCCGATTTGTTGCATGATAGCCCAATTATTTTTTGCCATTTTTCATGGCGGTTGCGGTTGCCACCACGTCGTTGTGTATATCTTGTTAAGGTATAGGCGGTTATGAAAAAGGAAATGGAGGCTGCCTGTGCCTCCATTTCCATTGACTTTTTATTTTACTATGACCTTTTTGACGCTACCATCGCTCATGCGGATGATGTGTTGTCTTTCATGGCCAGCATGGGAGTTGTCATTATAGTCGCCTTTATAGATATAAGGAGTGTGCCTTGATGCTTCAAGCCAGACGTTTGTCTGAAGCGTTTGTTTGCGACATCATTTCTCTTATGACAGCCTCTGCCATTACCCTATCGACGAGCGCATAGTAGCGCATTTTGGGCGTGAAAATGGATTTTTTCCGCTTTTTTCTTGTTGGTTTCGCAAATAACCCTTATCTTTGCAACTCATATATCATTGGGGTTGACTGGATTTGACGGCGGCTAAGATGGTATGTAAGCACGCGGAGACTCGTTGGCTATCTCCTTAATCAGAGTCATCGACAAATTAATTGGCGAAAACAATTACGCTCTCGCTGCCTAATCGAAGCATAGTAGATTACTGGCTTTATCCCGCCACCAGGTGACGGGACGAGACATCGCTCAAGGGCTCTTTTTCCGAAACTCCTTGGTCAAGCGGTGCAGTACAGTCGGAAATAGTCTCTCGAAAGCCTCGCATCGGAGATGAAATCTTAGAGGATAAGGCATTGGTTGGTGGTCCGGGTCTTGCCAATGCACGAAAACCGAAGGCCGGAATAAGCGTGTAGAAAGCATATGGTTTTACTGTGCGGACGAGGGTTCGAATCCCTCCAGCTCCACTCCATCAATAGCATTACGTTGGCAGGATTGTGTGCCGGGGTAATGCTTTTTTTATGCTTGGGAGTAAAAAAGTGGGCGACAATGGCCACTCGCAGCGTTTTTTTGCTTATTTTTGCAATGTTATCTTAATCCTTAACATTATAACCTATTACTGCTATGTCTCCAGAAATGCCAAAAGAGGTGAATACCGATGAGAGAGTGACGCCACAGACTGACCCTGTAGCTCAGCCAGACGACGCCCAGAAGACCATAACCATAGACATCGTGCGCCACAAGCGCCTCTGCGAACTCCTTGAGAGCCCGAGGTCGCTGTGGAAGGTGATAGCCTCGCTTTTTGTGATAGTCATCGTGCTGTTTGTAGGTCTGGCCTTTGTGGTGCTGGTGGTCAAGAGTTTCTATCCCTACAATGTCATCAAGACCAATACCTATGGCGCCACCATCATGCAGACCGAAGACAAGGAGGTGATATACTGGCTGTTCAACACGGCAGAACTGTGGGCCAACTCGGGCATCGAGGTCAAGAAGAACGAGCGTATATCCATCCGGGCATCGGGTGCAGCCAATACCGCCATACACTATCTGGTCGACGCAGCCAACGAGGACCGCCAGCCTGGCTTCGGCTGGGTGGGTACTGAGGGCTTTGAGCGCAAGGGAGGCCACAATGACTTCAGAGACAAGTACAAGCTGGCGCCCGACGAGCCTTTCGGCGTGCTGCTGATGCAGGTCATCCCTTATGAGCACAGCAAGAAGGATATAGGCTGGTACAAGAACCCCGACAATGATGTCTATCTCGATGGTCTGGAGCGTGGCAGCCTGCACACCACCATCTCTGTCATCTCCAAGGAGCGTGTCGACTATGTGGTGCCTTGCGATGGCGTGCTCCACTTTGCAGTCAACGATGTGGTGATGACAGATACGGTCATCCGAAACATGTATCTTGCCAGCATGAAGACGCTGAGAGACTCGCTTGCCACCCCCGACGCCTCTCTCGACCGGGTCATCGCGGCGGTAGAGCAGCACGGACTGGACGCCACGATGAAGGAGACCCACACCATAGCCTTGCCGCTCAAGCTCAAGGACGGCACCGTGGCCGATGCCGCTGTCCTCAAGGCCCGGTCGTATGGTATGGGATATTATTACAATGGCAAGGAGGTCGACAAGACCAATTATCCCGTCAACAACGAACTCTATTATTATAAGGAGAAGAAGTTCCGCGACCCCTGGTTTGCCGACAATGTGGGTTCGTTTCTTGTAGTCATCGAACGTAATACGCAGCAAAAATGAATGTCAAATCGCTTATTGAGACCATCACGAGTGCCATCACCACCACGGGCTTGGCGCGATACGTGATTAATGACAGGTCGTTTCTTGCCGAGTTGCTGTCAGACAAGCGCCCCACGCCATCGGGCCCGCAGACCGATGCTGAGGTGTTGGGTATCAAGCCATTCATAGACTACCGCCCCACCGACCGGCTGCCGGTGACCATGCTCGTGGTGCGCATGGTGTGGAAGACGCTCATGCTCCTGCCGTGGCTCTGCTATAGAGGCGCAGCCGTGGCGGCAGCCCTCATGTCTGGGGCGAGGGTGAAGCGGCTCGCCGACTGCCCGTCCAAGGTGAGGTCGGCACGCGTCAACTTTGTCATCTTCTTTGTCTCGCTGGTCTTCGCCATCGTCTTGCTGCTGGTCATCCTCTCGTTCTTCATCCGGGGCGTGCTCTTCTTCGACCCCTCGCAGCGTATCAATGAGCAAGGAGCCATCACCATGGCCCAACCCTGTGGCAGCGAGCGCAATGTGTTTCTCTACAACACCGGGCAGTGCTGGGCCAACACCGGCATACAGGTGGTGCGGGGCGACAGGGTCGAGGTCACGGCGTCGGGTGCCTACTATGGCCGCGTGGCCGACCTCTACCATTGTGCCAAGGACAACTGTGTGCTGCCTTTCGACATGGTGATGCCCGGACTGTCCTATGATGTCGCCGGCAAGGACAAGCAGGACATGCGCTCAGCCCAACTCACGCGGCTGTGCATGTACAAGGGTGAGACCCGGCGGCTGCTGGGCATGGAGTGGACGGCGGTCGAGCCAGTCTTTGGCTCGCTGCTCTACCAGATACGTGCCTCCAACGAACCGCTGCTCTACGACAGCGACCGCGATGCCGACCACCGTCGCATGATACAGGGCAACCACGACCGTGGCCGTGTCTTCAGCTTTGAGGCCCGCCACTCGGGTGACCTCTATGTCTCGGTCAACGACATCTATCTGAACCGCCGCGTGCTGGACATCATGGACTCCTGCCGTAACACGGCTGTGGTCACCTCGCTGCTCGAGCGCTACGGCCCCGCCATGACCAATGGGCAGAAGATAGCCATGCTGCGTGCCGGACTGGGCAGGAAGTATCTGCCCGAGATGTGGTTTGCCGACAATCTGGGCGAGATATTGTTCAATATCACCGTCCACCGCAATGTCATCCGCGAAGCCAATACGGCAGAGTCGTTCTTCGCCCACGTCTACCGCCACATCGACCGCTTCTTCGACCAGCGTCCGGGCGCCATCCTGCTCCAGGTGGCTGTGGCGCTGGCGGTCATAGTCCTGCTGTTGTGGGCCGACAATAGGTTCATGCACCGCAGCCCCCAAGAATAAACAAAAGTAACGACAATAAAAACAATAGTAATCATGCAAGAAAATGAAAAAGACCCTGAGGTGCAGCCTGTAGCAGAGCCAGTGGCAGCCAAGGCTGTAGCACCCGTAGAAGAGAATGCCGGCAATGGTGCAGAGACGACGCTCGAAATTATCGCCAACATCGTATTGGTATGTGGCATCATCGCCTCGATTATCTGCTTATTCAACATTGTCTGGGTACAAAATCCCGAGTACCAATACATCGACGACAAGATATTCAGTCCCAGGGGATTTGTGACCACGGTCATGGTGCTGGCCTCCTCGCTGATTAGCTGGAGCTTTATCCCAAATCGGTCATTAGGATTTCTCTGTGTCGTACGGCAAAGAGAAATCCTTTAATTTTTCCCATATAGATAAGAATGATTGTCGTGTTTTTAGTGATCTAGCCAAATATAGGATGTGCTTGTCTTTTGTTTTTCCCAGATAGGCTGGCGTCGATATCAACTCGTATCGGATAGTCTTCAGAAATTTCTTCTTGTTGGAATTGATCAGCGCATGTCTGAACAACGACATAAAGTTATATGCCATAACAATGAAATTCCCACATGCCTCTGTTGCCCAGAAGTTATTTGTGACAAAGTCATCGATGGAGAAATCATTCTTCAATTCTTTTATCCTATTCTCAGAATCCGCTCTTCCGCGATATGAGTCATATACAATCTTGGCCGGCAGGTCAAGGTCTGTTACAAAGCAGCTGTATCGGTATTTTCCGAAATCCTGCTCATCCTCAAAAAGCTCCAGTTGCTTGATTTGCTTTCCTGCAGCTTTAGGGCGCTTCTCTATTTCTTGCCTGACCATCACAATGCGTCTAGGCTTCTCCCAACCGTTTGCCTGATAGATGGTTTCGGATATTTCCAATCCGTCTGTCAACTCTATCCATTTGCGTTCATGGGTAAGACTGTACTTTATGCGATTATCCCAAATCGGTCATTAGGATTTCTCTGTGTCGTACGGCAAAGAGAAATCCTTTAATTTTTCCCATATAGATAAGAATGATTGTCGTGTTTTTAGTGATCTAGCCAAATATAGGATGTGCTTGTCTTTTGTTTTTCCCAGATAGGCTGGCGTCGATATCAACTCGTATCGGATAGTCTTCAGAAATTTCTTCTTGTTGGAATTGATCAGCGCATGTCTGAACAACGACATAAAGTTATATGCCATAACAATGAAATTCCCACATGCCTCTGTTGCCCAGAAGTTATTTGTGACAAAGTCATCGATGGAGAAATCATTCTTCAATTCTTTTATCCTATTCTCAGAATCCGCTCTTCCGCGATATGAGTCATATACAATCTTGGCCGGCAGGTCAAGGTCTGTTACAAAGCAGCTGTATCGGTATTTTCCGAAATCCTGCTCATCCTCAAAAAGCTCCAGTTGCTTGATTTGCTTTCCTGCAGCTTT
>NZ_NPJK01000032.1:0-23643 GCF_002251285.1 Prevotella sp. P5-64 | reverse complement strand
TCCTTGGTAATCTCCATAACTATAGTATCCTTTTACTTTATAACTAATTGATTTACAACCATAAAGGTACTAAAAATTATTGAGATTACCAACTTTTATAGAGACTTTCTTATCCCGAACTCAGGTTAATAGCTATTATGCATACATCAGGTAGCTATTTTTTACTAATAAACTTCCACTCACCGCAAAGGCTTGTGCGCCAAGCCCTCAAAACGAGTTGCAAACCTGTCTGGACGACAGGCAGACCTGTCTCAAATTCATCGCACAGGTGTTGGCATCAGAGGCACATAGGATGACGACAGCCGCAAGCGCCGACAACATCATTCCAAAGCGTGAATCAATCAACCAGAGGGCTGAAACGGTGATACCAGACCCTGCAACCAAGAAATCAAAACCTGCAACCAATTTCAACGTCATCATCACCGAAATGAAGCCACACACAGCGCATAAGCTGATAAAGAGACGCATATAAGATAAAGATATAAGGCGTGACAGGGCTGACAGCCGTCGCAGGAATCAAAGCCCTCCAACAGCCGAAGACAAGCGTCAACCGACCAGGGGGTGTTCACATTTTTTTACCCGCAACTGGCTGCGTATAGAAAAAAAGTAACTACCTTTGCACGACAACAATAGAAATAAAGAATATGAGAAGTAGAACAGCCAACTGGTATGAAACCACCGTCCGCTATGAGAAGACTATGGAGGACGGAATGCAGAAAAAAATAAGTGAACTCTATGTGGTAGACGCAGTCAGCTTCGGCGACGCCGAGCAATCCATCGCGAGCGAGATGTCGGCATACGTAAGCGGCGAACTCGAAATCAAGAACATCAACCCTGCTGCCTATGGCGAGATATTCTTCAGCGAGAACGGCAACGACGACCGCTGGTACAAGGCCAAGCTGCAGTTTATCACCCTCGACGAAAAGAGCGGCAAGGAGAAGCGTAGCAACGTAAACTATCTGGTACAGGCTGCCAACATGAACGGCGCCATCAAGAACATCGACACAGTGATGGGCGGAACCATGATAGACTATGTCATCGCCAACATCAGCGAGACACGCATCATGGATGTCTACGAACACAACGCTCCCAAGAAGCAGGAACGTGACGACAAGCCCGAATACGAGGAGGAGAAGTAATGGTGGACGTGGCAAAAAACCTGCTGGCCATCAAGGCCCAGTTGCCCGAAGGAGTGGAGCTGACGGCTGTCAGCAAGTTCCACCCCGACGAGTATATCACCGCTGCCTACAATGTGGGGCAGCGCATATTTGGCGAAAGCCATGAGCAGGAACTTGCCCGTAAGGCCGCCTCGCTGCCCAAAGACATCCATTGGCACTTTATCGGACACCTACAGACCAACAAGGTGAAGTATATAGCTCCCTATATCAGCATGATAGAGTCGGTAGATTCGATCCGACTGCTGCGCGAGATAGAGAAACAGGGAGCCCGATACGGTCGTCGCATCCGCGTATTGCTGGAACTGCACATCGCAGAGGAAGCCACCAAGTACGGACTTACCCCCGACGACTGCCGCAGTCTGCTCGCCGACGGCGAATGGCAGCAGATGGAGCATGTGGAGATATGCGGACTCATGATGATGGCATCCCACACCGATGACCACGACCAGATAGCCCGCGAGATGGACACCGCCCACAGCTTCTTCGACGAGGTCCGGGGCAAGTACTTTGCCGACCAGCCCTCGTTCCGCTACCGCTCGTGGGGCATGAGCGACGACTACCCCATCGCCATCCACCACGGCTCCAACATGGTACGCGTAGGTACCGCCATCTTTGGCGAGCGGGTCTATTGACATCCCCAACAAAGCCAACAGCCCGGCACGCATGATGATAGCGTGTCGGGCTGTTGGCATTATAAGGAATAGCGGTTTTTACTTCTTCAGCGCTGCGGTGCGCACACGGCTCAGCGTCTCGGGAGTCATCTGCAGATAGCTGGCGATATAGGTGAGCGGCGCGCGGAGGATGACCTGGGGCATAATCTTGCACAGCTTCTGATAGCGGTCCTGCGATGTCTCGAAGCGCACCAAGTCGGCATGAATCTGGGAGGTGATAAGACTCTCTTCCAGTATCTTGCGATAGAGTATCTGGATATTCACATTGTGCAGAGCCACCTCCTCGAGGCGTGCCTTGGGCAGGGCGTAGACCCATGTGGGCTCCAGCGCCTCTATCTGCAGTTGTGTGGGTTCCTCTTTGAACAGGCTCTCTATACACATGACGATTCCGCCCTCGACGGCGATATGCTCGGTGAGCTCCTTGCCGTTCTTGAAGTAGAACTGGCGCGTCATACCCTTGGATATATACAGGAATTCTCTGCATATATCGCCCTCGGACAGTATCATCTGTCCCTTCAGGTATTTGCGAGGTACCAGAATACTCTCCAGAATATCCAGTTCTCCATGGGTCATTGTACTGTATTTACGTGCCAACTCACGGGCTACGTCACGTGTTGAATTAAACTTTTCCATAATAAGGAGTTAACTTAATTGTTGATAAGTATAGTAGTACAGAAAGATTTTCCGTTAACATCAGAAGGTTAAGACGAAAATTTCATTCACGAACCCTGGGGTTGCCAAGAACTACATTCTTTCGGTGCATATTACACTCTTTACTGCAAAGATAATAAAAAAAACTATTACTCAACGCATTTTAATATATTTTTATACTCTTGCAATAGTTTTGTAATGTCAATACGGAAACGAAAACCCACACCATGGGATGGCTGACAGTATGGCCACGCGACATGATGTGGGTGAATATTGCGTTCTTTGCCCGTATCGTATCAATCGAGCTTCAGGACGGCGAGGAAAGCCTTCTGGGGCACTTCCACGTTACCTATCTGCTTCATGCGCTTCTTTCCTTTCTTCTGCTTTTCGAGCAGCTTGCGCTTACGGCTCACGTCGCCGCCATAGCACTTGGCTGTAACGTCCTTGCGCACCTGCTTCACCGTCTCGCGGGCCACAATCTTGGCACCGATAGCTGCCTGAATGGCAATGTCGAACTGCTGGCGAGGAATGAGTTCCTTAAGTTTCTCACACATCTTGCGACCCAGAGTCACGGCATTGCTTTCATGGGTAAGCGTGGAGAGGGCATCGACCGACTCACCATTGAGCAGAATGTCGAGTTTGGCCAACTTGGACGGGCGGAAGCTGTCGATATGGTAGTCGAACGAGGCATAACCCTTGCTGATAGACTTGAGCTTGTCGTAGAAGTCTATCACTATCTCGCCCAGAGGTATCATGAAATGGAGTTCCACACGGTTGCCGCTCACATACTCCTGCTTGAGCAGTTCGCCACGCTTGTCGAGGCAGAGTTTCATGATGGGACCGATATAGTTGGCGTCGGTGATGATGGTGGCGCGTATGTAGGGTTCCTCTATATGCTCTATCAGCGTCTGCTCGGGCAGACCAGATGGGTTGTGCACTTCCTTGGCATTGCCATGCTTGTCATAGACCATATACGACACGTTGGGCACGGTGGTGATGACGTCCATATTGAACTCGCGGTCGAGGCGCTCCTGCACTATCTCCATGTGGAGCAGGCCCAGAAAGCCGCAGCGGAAACCGAAGCCGAGGGCTACCGACGACTCGGGCATGAAAGTGAGCGAGGCATCGTTGAGCTGGAGCTTTTCCAGCGAGGTGCGCAGGTTCTCATAGTCAGACGGATCGATGGGATAGACACCGGCAAACACCATAGGCTTGACTTCCTGGAAACCGGCGATAGCCTTATCGCAGGGCTCATCGACGTGGGTAATGGTATCGCCCACCTTGACTTCCTTGGCGTTCTTGATGCCGCTGATGATATAGCCCACCTCGCCGGTAGAGAGCTGCTGCGTGGGAATCATGTCCATCTTGAGCACACCCACCTCGTCGGCGGTATATTCCATGCCGGTATTGAAGAACTTCACCTTGTCGCCCTTGCGTATAGAGCCGTTCTCCACCTTACAGAGGGTGATGATGCCGCGGAAGGAGTTGAACAGCGAGTCGAATATCAGAGCCTGGAGGGGAGCATGGGTATCGCCCGTAGGACTGGGGATGCGCTGGACCACGGCCTCGAGAATCTCGTCGACACCCTCTCCGGTCTTGCCCGACGCACGCAGGATGTCCTCGCGCTTACATCCCAAGAGCTCCACTATCTCGTCTTCCACCTCGTCGGGCATGGCACTGGGCATATCTATCTTGTTGATGACGGGTATGATTTCGAGGTCGTGCTCGATAGCCATATAGAGGTTGGAGATGGTCTGCGCCTGCACGCCCTGAGTGGCATCGACCACCAGCAGAGCGCCTTCACAGGCGGCAATACTGCGCGACACTTCGTAAGAGAAGTCGACGTGTCCGGGAGTATCAATAAGGTTGAGGATATATTTTTCGCCACCCGACAGATATTCCATCTGTATGGCGTGGCTCTTGATGGTGATACCGCGCTCGCGCTCGAGGTCCATATTGTCGAGCATCTGTCCTTCGGTAATCTGTATGGTCTGCGTACGCTCCAGCAGTCTGTCGGCGAGGGTAGATTTGCCATGGTCGATGTGGGCGATGATGCAGAAGTTGCGTATATGCTTCATTGTGATAATTCCTGATTAGAGTGCAAAGTTACTGAAAATCGGTGATATATTGTCGGTTTGCCACAAAAAAAATATCAGCCTCACGAATAAGTTTTTCACTTTCCTGACGATTATAATGATAATATTCGTAACTTTGCACACCTATTTATATATAATATATAGTGTCATGAAGAGAGTATTGATTGTCATAATGCTTGCTATGACGCTCGCGGCATGCCACGAGTCGATAGAAGACAGGGCCGAGCGCGAGGCTCGCGAGTTTACCCGCCGCTTCTGCCCCACCCCGACCAAGGACTATATACGCACAGACAGCATCGTGTTCCGTCGGGCCACGCGCGAGTACATATATTATTGTACCATCACCGACGAGATGGACAATGTAGAGGTGATAGACCGCAACCGCCAGTATATCCATAACCATCTGCTGGAGGGCCTGCGCCAATCGACCGACATCATGGCTTACAAGCAGGCTGGCTTTATCTTCGTCTACGAATGTAAGTCTGACCAGAACCCCGACCTCACCCTCTACCACGACAGCTTTGGTCCCGACGACTACCGGGAGCCCAAACCGGAAAAATGAGAGCTGCATTAATAACAAAAAAGCGAACGCCTAATCATCAGCGTTCGCTTTTTCCGTTTCCGTTATCAGGGTCTCCGTGTCAGAATCCCATCTCTTCCAGAGCCGTAGCCAACTGGTCAGGACAACTGGTGGGCTTGGCGCCGCAGCGGATGCCCTGCAGACGGGCCTTGACATCCTCGGCTTTCATACCGCGGATGAGGGCGCAGATGCCTTGCAGGTTGCCGTGGCAACCACCCATAAAACTGACATTCTGCACACAGCCATTGTCATCGACATCGATGTCTATCTGGCGGCTACAGGTGCCCTGGGTGATATAGCTATAATGCTTCATCGTCTATTAGTCCTCAGCGGGTTTCATATTGGTGTACACGTTCTGCACATCGTCAAACTCCTCGAGTTTCTCTACCATCTTGCCGATGGTCTCACGCTGTTCGGGAGTGACGTCCTTGAGGTCGTTGGGGATACGGGTAAACTCGGCGCTGGTAATCTCGTAGCCATTCTGCTCGAGATAGTGCTGGATGTCGCCAAAGCTCTTGGGGTCACCATAGATGGTAACCTCGCCCTCTTCGTCGTCCTCGTCGAACTCGTCATCCACTCCGAAGTCAATCAGTTCGAGTATCAGGTCGTCCATACTCATGCCGTCTTTCATCTTGAAAGTAAAGACTGCCTTGTGGTCGAAGAGGAAGCTGAGCGAGCCCTGGGTACCCAGGTTGCCGTTGAACTTGTTGAACACCGAACGTACATCGGCCACGGTGCGGGTGGTGTTGTCGGTGAGTGAGTCTACGAAGACTGCGATACCGTGGGGGCCATATCCCTCATAGGGCACCTCCTTGTAGTCGCTCTGGTCTTTACCCATAGCGTTCTTGATGGCGCGCTCGATGTTTTCCTTGGGCATGTTCTCACGTCTACAGGTAGCGATGATAGCACGCAGTGTAGGGTTGTTTTCGGGCTCTGGGCCACCGGCCTTTACGGCAATGGCAATCTGCTTGCCCAGTTTGGTAAACGTACGGGCCATATGACCCCATCTCTTCAATTTCGTAGCTTTACGATATTCAAATGCTCTTCCCATTGGGTTTAGTGTTTTATCGGAGCTCGGCTCCAAGTTTATTTTTAATGTTATTAATCAGTTTGGTCATGATGGCGTCTATGGCCTTGTCATTGAGGGTGCGGGTGGCATCCTGGATGATGAAGTTTACGGCATAGCTCTTCTTGCCTTCGGGCAGGTTCTTACCCTGATACACGTCGAAGAGTTCCACGCGCTTGAGCAGCTTCTTCTCTGTCTGGAAGGCGATTTCCTCTATCTGGGCAAACTTCACACTGTTGTCGATGAGCAGTGCCAGGTCGCGGCTTACGGCAGGATACTTGGAGATTTCCTGATACTCGAGCTTGTTCTTGCGCACAGCCTTCATCAGCGTATTCCAGTGGATGTCGGCATAGTATACGGGGTTGGCGATGTCGGCAGCCCGCTGCAGCTTGTGGGAGAGTATTCCCAGCTCGGCTACGGTCTTGCCGCCGCGTGTCATCACCTTCAGGCCGGAGGCGAAGATATTGTTGTCGCTCGTTTCGACCACCATCATGTTCTTGGTGAGGCCCACACGGGCAAATATATTCTGCACATAGGCATTGAGTTCACAGAACGAGCTGTCCTCGTCGGCATGGGCCCACGAGCCACACACGCGCTTGCCGGTAACCCACAATCCGAGGTGAGCCTCTTCGACGTATGCCTTGCTGGGGTCTTCATAGCTCCAGCGGTCCTGATGGTAGTGGTAGCAGTTGCCCACCTCGAAGAAGCGCAGGTTGGCGTTCTTGCGGTTGGCATTGCGCACGATGCTCTCCAGACCACCGAAGAGCAGCGTCTGGCGCATCACGCCGAGGTCGGCACTCAGCGGGTTGACCACCTTGACGGTCTGTTCCCAGGGATAGGCGTTGAGACCAGCCTGCTCGTAGTAGCTCACCTTGGTGAGCGAGTTGTTCATAATCTCATAGAAGCCACAGCCCACGAGCTGCTCGCCGACAAGGTTCTGCAGACGATACTCGGCATCCTGCTCGGTCTGCACGGTGAGCGAAGACTTGAGCTGGGTGGGAATCTCGACATTGTTGTAGCCGTAGATACGCAGGATGTCCTCGACCACGTCACAGGGGCGCTGCACATCGGTACGGTAGGCGGGCACGTCGAGCACGAGGCCTTCGGCGTCTTCAGCCACCACCTTCATCTCCAGGCTTTCGGCTATCTGGCGTATCAAGTCGTGACCGATGGCCTTGCCTATCAGACGGTCGCAGTATTCATAGTCGAGACGCACCTGGGCGTCGGCGATGGGGGCGGGATAGACATCGTTGATTTGCATGGACACCTTGCCGCCAGCCAACTGGCAGCAGAGGATAGCGGCCTGCTTGAGGGCATAGATGGTGCCGTTGGGGTCGATGCCGCGCTCGAAGCGGTAAGAGGCATCGGTAGAGAGACCGTGGCGACGGGCGCTCTTGCGAATCCAGGTGGGGTGGAAGTAGGCGCTCTCGAGCACCACATTGGTGGTGGTGTCATAGGTACCAGAGCCCTTGCCACCAAAGACGCCGGCGATACACATGGGCTCTTCGGCATTACAGATGCTGAGGTCGTGCTCGCCCAGCAGGTGCTCTTCGCCATCGAGGGTGACGAATGGGGTACCCTCGGGCTGGGTGCGCACTACTATGCGGTGACCCTTGACCATATCAGCGTCGAAGCAGTGGAGCGGCTGGCCGTAGGCCATCATCACGTAGTTGGTGATATCGACAATATTGTTGATAGGACGCAGACCGATGGTGCTGAGCTTGTCCTTGAGCCACTGGGGGCTTTCCTTGACCTCGCAGCCGGTGATGCTCACACAGGCATAGCGCTTGCAGGCTTCGGTATTATCAATCTCTACCTCGATGGGCAGCGACTCGTTGTCTACCTTGAAGTCATCGCAGCTGGGGCGGTGGAGCGATGTCTCGTAGCCGTTGCGGCGCAACCAGGCATAGAGGTCGCGCGCCACACCATAGTGTGACAGGGCGTCAGAACGGTTGGCGGTGATATCCACCTCGATGAGCCAGTCGCTCTCCAGGTGGTAATATTCGGCGGCAGGCTGACCCACAGGGGCGTCCTCGGGCAGCACGATGATACCGTCGTGGCTGTTGCCTACTCCTATCTCGTCTTCGGCACAAATCATACCGAGCGACTCTACACCACGCAGCTTGCTGCGCTTGATGGTAAATTCCTTGTCGCCATCATAGAGCACACAGCCCAGGTCGGCAACGATTACCTTCTGGCCGGCAGCCACATTGGGGGCGCCGCAGACGATTTGCTGGGGTGCTTCCTTGCCCAGGTCTACGGTGGTCACGTGCAGGTGGTCCGAGTTGGGATGGGCCTCGCAGGTAAGCACTTTACCCACATAGAGACCCTTCAGGCCACCACGGATAGACTGTACCTCTTCGAGGGCGTCCACTTCAAGACCGGTAGAGGTGAGGGCTGCTGCGGTTTCCTGCGGAGTAAGACTGAAGTCAACATACTCCTTCAGCCACTTATAAGAAATATTCATTGTCTGTTATCTTTATTGTATTGTGTTCACTAAATGCTATTTGGGCGCAAAAGTAATATTTTTCCGCCACTTACGCAACTTTTTTGCGTGTAATATTCATTTTCTTCCGCCTTTTTACACCTTATTATATATATAAGGGGCGGCACATCAGACTGAGCACCGGGGACTTTGGAGCGGTGCAGACCACCTCTACCCCGCTCCATGGGCACGAGCGAAGCACCGGGGTGCCCCCGGTAAGGGCAATGTCTCGCCAGGCAAGGCGCAGAGTATCTTCCCGTCACCGCAGAGACCACAGACGGTGACCTGCCGATGCCCTCTGTCGGCACGTAACATCTGTCACGAAGGCTCGTGCCTATTGTTACGTGCCCACGTATCTTACGGCACGGGGGCACGTAACTTACGATACGAGCCGCCAACGCCGGCCAGGAGAGGCGTAATGGTGTCAGCCACGTCTTCATCGAGGATCTCCCGCCCCGTCGGGACGAAGCTCACGGCAGCCATGGTGCTGAAACTGCATTTCAACATGGTTGTAACACGGCTGAAACAACCATGTCGTAACTTTGCGCAAAATTCTAAAACGCTTATGACAAAGCAATTTCTCATCTTTACGCTATGCACGGCGGTATGTGGCATGGCTGCCACCGCAGAAGCCGTGGCTCAAGACAACCAGAAAAGAAGTATGAAGATTGGCGGTACCCTGCGCTCCAAGTATGAATATCAGACCAGCGAGGGGGAGGGCCGTTTCCAGGTGCGCACGGCACGTGTAAATGTGTCGGGCACGCTCTCGCCGGTGGTGTCGTACAAGGCGGAGATAGACCTCTGCGACGAGGGAAAAATCAAGATGCTCGACGCCTATACCACCATCACTCCCTCAGACCGGTGGGCACTGACGATAGGCCAGATGCGCGTGCCGTTTACGATAGACTCCCACCGCTCGCCCCACCAGCAGTACTTCGCCAACAGGTCGTTTATCGCCAAGCAGGTGGGCAACATCCGCGATGTGGGTGCCAAGGCTGGCTACAACTTCAGGATGGGCTTCCCAGTCGTCATCGAGGCAGGTCTGTACAACGGCTCGGGGCTTACCGACCAGAAAGACTACTGGACCAAGGGCATCAACTTCTCTGCCAAGATGCAGGCGATGCTCCCCGTGGGGCTCAACGTGGTGCTAAGCGCACAGAAAATCAAGCCTGAGGCGACGGGCATCATGATGTATGACGCCGGACTCAACTTCCACCGCCGCGGATGGGTGGTGGAGGCCGAATATCTCTACAAGCACTATGACGACGGGGCCTTCAAACCGGTACACGCCGTAGATGCTTTCGTCAACTACGACATCGCGATGAAGAAAGGATGTTTTACCAAGATTTCGCCGCTGCTGCGCTACGACTACATGACCGACCACAGCGACGGACACCGGTATCTTGACGGCAAAAAGGACAAGGGCGGCAGCCTGATCGTCAACGACTACCGCCGCAGCCGTGTCACGGGTGGCGTGACGCTGAGCCTCGACAAGCCCTTCGTCAGCGACATCCGCATCAACTACGAGAAGTATTTCTACGCCACAGGCGCCATCGCCAAGCCTTCCGAGCGCGACAAGATAGTCATCGAGGTGGTCACCCACTTCTAACGGCTGGCGTCTGGGACTGATGGCTGGCGCGGGGTGTTAACGGTCGCTCGCTTGGGTCATACGCTCCTCGAGTGCCTCACGCAGATTGTCGGTCGTGGCGAGCCCGAGTTTGCGGCGGATGTGGGCTCGCTGGGTATTGACGTTGCTCTCGGTCTTGCCGAGGAGACTGCAGATGTCGCCCAACTTCTTGCCACGGAGGATGAGCTGGCAGATGGATTTCTCGGAGGTGGTAAGCTCGGGGAAGATTTCGTCGATGCGCGACTTCTCGGTATCGCTTATGCGCATGAACTCAGCCACGTTGGCAAGGAGGTTCTTCTGCGAAGTCTCGCCCAGGATGTCGAGCAGATTGCGGGTATGCTCGGCACCATAGCGGTCTGACGCCAGTCGCACATAGGCCCTGATCTGCTTCTTGTTCAGGCGCAGTATCTGCATCAGTTCGGATTCGTCGCGCCGCAGTTCGGTGTTCTCGACCTGGAGACGACGGGCGTTTTTAGCGATATGGAAGCCCAGAAAACTGAAGAACACCAGCACCACAAAGAGCATGAAGTAATAGTCGATGAGCGTGGAGTTATTGGTCGTAATAATGCACACGGTGTAGGTCACAAACATGATGGCGGTATTGACCTGGGTGATACGGGTGAGATAGGTGGAGAGCCCCACGATGGTATTGCCCGAGAGCAACAGCATGTTGATGATGATGACCATATACTTGTGGCCCATCGCCGGCTCGAAGGCGCTGTAGAGCGTATCGGCCGACAGCGAGAGCTGGGTGGCAACGGTCATCAGCGACAGGGTGGTGACTATCTCTATCCTGCGCCATAGATAGGCTGCCATCACCACACTCGCCGTGACGAGCAGCAGCATATTGCTCACGCTGAAGAAATGATGGAAGGCGCCCGAGATGCCCAGGATGTTGGACGAGAGCAGCAGGACGAGGGCAATGTAATAGACTGAGAGGATAACCAGGCGGTGGTGACCGATATAGGAAGGCTCGCGTCGATGCATAAGCCCGCTGATGCCGCTACGGATAGTGGCAGACTCTCGGTCGTCGGTTGAGAAGGTTTTCATTGTGACTGCGATTGTTTTATGCGTCCCCAAAATTAAACATTTTTACGGACATTGACTGTTTTTAAGGCACTTTTTTTGACTTCAACTATCATTTTGACCATTTTTAAGGGTATCATGGTTTTCTTTTTAACCACCGTTTGATTAATTTTGCAGCACTCCAAGACATCAGACATACAGAACAAACCAGTATAAACGACCATAAAAAACTTGAAACACTTGAGAATTGCACAGACTACTCGCTTGGCTCGCGCCGTACACTTCATACAATTTGCTTTCACTTCATGACGCGGCGACAATGAGCCAAGCGAGGGAGACAGACAGCATCTCTCCTACTCTGGTTTTAGACTTTGTCATCATGGCTGCCACCTCGCTCGGGGCGGAGATGACCGCCGTCGGTCTGCAGAATAACTTATCATACAGCAAGTCGGACACAAAAAATAGGGAATTTTATTTTGTATTTCTCTCAGCTTGCACTACCTTTGCAATAAAAATAACGAGGTTTTGAAGAAGACAAGTAGTGACATATTGAAGATACTGTTCTCGCTCATCTTGGGCGGGGCCATACTTTACTGGATGTACCGCGGCTTCGACTTTGCCAAGTTGGGCGACGTGATGCTGCATCAGATGGACTGGACATGGATGCTGCTGTCGCTACCCTTTGGCATACTGGCACAGGCATTCCGTGGCTGGCGATGGAAGCTGGCTCTCGACCCCTTGGGCGAGCATCCGCGCAACTCCACGAGCGTCAACTCGGTCTTCCTGTCCTACGCGCTGAGCCTGCTCATACCCCGCATCGGCGAGTTTACCCGCTGCGGCGTGCTGAAGCGCTACGACGGCGTGTCGTTTGCCAAAGCCTTGGGCACGGTGCTGACCGAGCGCGTCATCGACACGCTCTTTATCGGTCTGCTGATACTCGCCACCTTCCTCTATCAGTTCCCCATCTTCCATACCTTCTTCAACCAGACCGGCACAAGGCTTGACACCATGCTCTGCCAGTTTTCGACCACGGGCTACATCGTCACCGCCATCTGCGGCGTGGTGGCGATAATCTCCACGTTGGCACTGCTGCGTCAGTATACTATATATAATAAGGTGAAGAATACCATCAGCGACATGTGGACAGGCATCACGTCGCTGCGCATGATGGACCACCGCGTGCTCTTCATCGTCTACACCCTGGCGATATGGGGCTGCTATTTCCTGCATTACTACCTGACGTTTTTCTGCTTCGACGCCACCTCACACCTGGGCATCTCGTGTGCGCTGGTGACCTTCGTGGTCGGCTCGGTGGCAGTAATCGTGCCCACGCCCAACGGCGCCGGCCCCTGGCATTTCGCCGTCAAGACCATGCTCATCCTCTATGGCGTAACCGATACCGACGCACTCTACTTTGTGCTCATCGTCCACTCGGTGCAGACCCTGCTCGTCGTGCTGATAGGAGTTTACGCCTGGATAGCGCTGATGTTTACCCGGCGACGTATCATTGTACAATCAACTTAACACTAAAATATCATGAGTGAGATTAAGAATTTGACACCCGAGTGCGTTTGGAAGCATTTCGACGCCCTCACCAAGGTTCCCCGTCCATCTGGTCATCTGGAACGAGTACAGCAGTTTCTCCTGGACTTCGCCGCACAAGCCGGAGTTGAAGCCTTCAAGGACAAAGGCAACAACATCGTCATGCGCAAGCCCGCTACACCAGGAATGGAGACACGCAAGACAGTAGTGTTGCAGGCCCACATGGACATGGTGCCCCAGAAGGCGCCCGACAGCCAGCACTGCTTTGAGACCGACCCCATTGAGACCTATATAGACGGCGACTGGATTAAGGCCAAAGGCACCACGCTGGGCGCAGACAACGGTCTGGGCATCGCAGCCATCATGGCTGTGATGGAAGCCAAAGACCTGAAGCACGGCCCCATCGAGGCGCTCATCACCGCCGACGAAGAGACGGGCATGTATGGCGCCAACGACCTGGAAGAGGGCATCCTCAACGCCGATATCCTGCTTAACCTCGACTCTGAAGCCTGGGGCAAGTTCGTCATCGGCTCGGCTGGCGGCGTAGACATCGACGCTTCTCTCGCCTACAAGGAGGTGGAGACCGACCCCGAAGATGTGGCGGTAAAGATTACCCTCAAGGGTCTGCGTGGCGGACACTCCGGACTGGAGATTCACGAGGGCCGCGCCAATGCCAACAAGCTGATGGTGCGCCTGGTGCGTGAAGCCATCGAGGAATGTGAAGCACGCCTGGCAACATGGCATGGCGGCAACATGCGCAACGCCATCCCCTTCAAGGCCGAGACCGTGCTCACCCTCCCCAAGGAGAACGTAGAGGCACTCAAGGAACTGGTAGCCGAGTGGAAGGCTGACTTCGAAGACGAGTACAAGACCATCGAAAACAGTATCGAACTCTACACCGAGGATGTAGAGACACCCAAGACCGAGGTACCTGTAGAAATCCAGGACAACCTAATAGATGTCATCTACGCCTGCCACGACGGCGTGGTGCGCATGATACCCGTCTACCCCACCGTGGTAGAGACCTCGAGCAACCTCGCCATCATCGACATTGAGGGAGGCAAGGCTTCGTTTAAGATTCTGGTTCGCAGCTCGCGCGAGGACATGAAGGAGTATACCGTCAACATGCTGCAGAGTTGCTTCAACATGGCCGGCATCAAGGTAGAGACCAGCGGCGACTACGGAGGCTGGGACCCCAACCCCGACAGCGAAATCCTGAACCTGCTGCGCAAGATTTACAAGGAGCAGAACGGCAAGGATGCACTGGTACAGGTAGACCACGCAGGTCTGGAGTGCTCTGTCATCCTGGGCAAATATCCCAATATGGACGTTGTGAGCCTTGGCCCAACCCTCTGCTCACCCCATACTACCGGTGAGCGCTGCCAGATATCAACCATGCTTCCTTTCTGGAAGCTGCTGACAGCAACTCTGGAGCAGATAGCCGAGAAATAACAAGCCCCAACAGGCATACAACCACTGAAGTGTGGCAGGAGCAGACCGTTCCTGTCACACTTTTTTTGATGGCGACAGTGAAAAAAATCGAGAAACGCCGTTCCATTACGGAGAATTTTAGTACTTTTGCAGACAACAAATCAATTATTAACATTATATGGACGATTATCACGCGGAAAATTCTAATCTGTAAGCCGGAGTAAGCTTCATGTGCCTATGCTCCGACCCATTACCCATTTATTAACACGGAGACGAACGACATGAAGACATTTTGGAATATAGACAAGAATCTGACTGCCATCAAGGAGTGGCAGCCCAACTGCTGGATACAAGTAACCTGTCCCACCGATGAAGACCAGCAAGAGCTGGAACAGCGGTTTAATATCCCCGATTATTTCCTTTCCGACATCAGCGATACCGACGAGCGTGCCCGCTATGAGTACGACGACGGATGGATGCTCATTATCCTGCGTATTCCCTATGTCAAGGAGGTGCGCTCACGCACTCCCTACACCACCGTGCCACTGGGTATCATCCACAAGCGCGATGTGACCATCACCGTGTGCTATTACGAGACCAACATGATGATTGACTTTGTCTCCTACCAGCAGAAGCGCGGACAGGGTTTCACCGACTATGTCGACCTTATCTTCCGCCTCTTCCTCTCCAGTGCAGTCTGGTATCTGAAGCGGCTTAAGCAGATAAGTCTGCTCATTGAGAAGGCCAAGCACAACCTGGACCATGGCGTCAACAATGAAAGCCTCATCGGCCTGTCGCGTCTCCAGGACTCACTTACATACTTCATCACATCCATCCGAGGCAACGAGACGCTGCTGTCCAAGCTGAAATTCAAGCTGCAGGTCGACGAGCTCGACGCCGACCTCATCGAAGATGTCAACATCGAGATGTCGCAGGCACGCGAGACCACCAACATCTACTCCGACATCCTCGAGTCGACCATGGACACCTATTCGAGCATCATCAACAACAACATGAACACCACCATGCGTACGCTGACCTCCATCAGTATCGTCATGATGTTGCCCACGCTGATATCTTCACTCTTCGGAATGAACCTCATCAACGGTATGGAAAACTACCCCTATGGCTTCATCATCGCCATCATCATTTCCATACTCGTTTCGGGCTTCACGTGGTGGATATTGCGCTTCAAACGACTATTATAACCCCAAAACGATAAGAAATATTAATATTTGTTAGGTCATTAGGAACTTTTTCATTAAGTTTGCATCCTACATAATAACAAATATAGTGGAAACCGATAATCATAAACTAAACAGTGATATGATGGACTCTCAAGACAACGTCCTGAAACAGGACATTACTGAAGAAGCAGTGGCAGTCCAGCCTGCCAACGTAGACAACGATACCGTGGCCGAAGCCGGCAATGCCCCCGCGACAACGGCAGTGGACAGCGAGCCCGATACCGAGGCTGCACCGCTGAAGATGTATGCCTCCAAGTACGAGGTACTCGAACGTGTCAAGGAGCTGGCCCACAGCGACGAGACTCCCGCCAAGGACGAGGTAGACCATCTTAAGACGGCGTTCTACAAGCTGCTCTTCGCCGAGCGCGAGGCCGACCAGAAGACATTCATCGAGAACGGTGGCGACCCCGAAGCCTACGTGATGAAGACCGACGACAGCGAGGAGCAGTTCAAGGCCGAGATGGGACTCATCAAAGAGAAGAGAGCCAAGGCTTTCCAGCAACAGGAAGAGGAAAAGAAGGCAAATCTGCAGCGCAAACAGCAGATCATAGAAAAGATAAAGATGATGTCTACATCACCCGAAGAGGCCAACAAGTCTTACAACGACTTCAAGGCGCTCCAGCAGGAATGGAAAGACATCAAGGCAGTGCCCGCCGAGAAGGCCAACGAGCTGTGGCGCAACTACCAGCTCTATGTCGAACAGTATTATGACCTGCTCAACCTCAACCGCGAGCTGCGCGAGTATGATTTCAAGAAGAACCTGGAGCAGAAGACACTGCTCTGCGAAGCTGCAGAGAAGCTCGCCGACGAACCCGATGCCGTCAGCGCTTTCCACCAGTTGCAGGAACTGCACCAGCAGTATCGCGAGATAGGCCCCGTGGCCAAGGAGCTGCGCGAGCAGATTTGGGCACGCTTCAAGGCAGCCTCTACCGTCATCAACAAGCGCCACCAGCAGCACTTCGAAGAGCTGCGCGCCAAGGAAGAGGAAAACCTGACACGCAAGACCGCACTCTGTGAGAAGGTGGAAGCCATCGCCAAGGAGGAAAACAAGAACGCCACCGACTGGGAGAACCACACCAAGCAGATTATAGATATCCAGACCGAATGGAAGACCATCGGCTTTGCTCCGCAGAAGATGAATGTCAAGATATTCGACCGCTTCCGCGCCGCCTGCGATGACTTCTTCGGCCGCAAGGCTGAGTTCTTCAAGACTCTGAAGGAAAAGTTCGCCGAGAACACCAAGAAGAAGAAGGAGATGGTAGAACAGGCCAAGGCCCTCATGGACTCTACCGACTGGAAAGCCACCTCCGACAAACTCATCAAGCTGCAGAAGGAGTGGAAGACCACCGGCATGGTGCCCAAGAAGGTGGGCGACCAGCTCTGGGCCGAGTTTGTAGCCGCCTGCAACAAGTTCTTTGAAGCCCGCAATGCCGCCACCGCCGGCACACGCAACGAGGAACAGCAGAACCTGGACCGCAAGAAGGAAATCATAGCCAAGCTCAAGGAACTGCTCGACAGCACCGCCGACAACGTGCAGGCCACGCTCCAGCAGCTCATCGACGAATACGGCAAGATAGGCCACGTGCCCTTCAAGGAGAAAGACAAGCTCTTCAAGGAATACCACAAGGTGGTCGACGCCCTCTACAAGCAGCTCAACATCTCTGCCAGCAAGCAGCGGCTTGACAACTTCAAGTCCAGCATCAAGAGTATGGCCAAGCAGGGCGAAGATATGCTCGACAATGAGCGTGGACGACTCATGCGCAGATACGAGCAGCTCAAGTCGGAGATAACGACATACGAGAACAACCTGGGCTTCCTCAACGCCAGCAGCAAGAAGGGCAACAGCCTGATAGACGAGATGAACCGCAAGGTCAACAAGCTGAAGGACGACCTCGAACTTATCCGTCAGAAGATTAAGGCCATCGACGCCGAGAACAAGTAACCGTCAGACACGATTGACATACGCCATCCCTCTGCCCCACCCCGGCAGAGGGATTTTTGTTTCCCCACGTGCCGCCATCACCGCGAAGTGACTGCGGCGCCACCCCAACCCGTCGGGGCGTGTCGCCCCAAGCGCCGTGACGTCCTCTATCCTGATTGCAGGGCGCGAAATGACGATTGTAGGGCGCGAAATCATTGTGGCAAGGTACGAAATGACGATTTCACGACACGAAACCATTTTTAATGTCATGGACAGTGGTTTTATTGCCATGGGCAGCGGTCTGGCGCCTGCTGCCACCCACTTATATCCTGCCACGGCAAAAAGAGGGGCGGTTTGCTTGTCTGCCTAAAGGGAAATAAGTAACTTTGCAACACCAATTCATACACCGTTAACAGTCATGGCACGCAACAACACATGGATATACCACCTCGTGGCCTTTGCCACCGTAGCGATATGGGGCTGCACCTTCGTATCTACCAAGGTACTGATGCTCAACGGGCTCTCGCCGGCGCAGATATTCACGCTGCGCTTCCTCATCGCCTATGTGATGATGCTCGCTGTGTATCACTCACGGCTGTGGGCCGACTCGTGGCGCGACGAACTCAAGATGATGCTGCTCGGCATCAGCGGCGGTTCGCTCTACTTCCTCAGCGAAAACGAGGCGATGAACTTTACCTCGACCACCAATACCTCGCTCATCGTGTGCTCGTGTCCGCTCTTTGCCACGCTGCTGGTGAGGCTGGTCTACCGTTCCACTACGCGCATCAGCATGATGCAGTTGGGCGGTTCGCTGCTCGCCTTTGCCGGCATGGTCATCGTGGTGCTCAACGGGCGCTTTGTGCTCCACCTCTCGCCCCTTGGCGACGCGCTGGCGTTTACCGCCTGTCTGAGCTGGTCGGTCTACTCGCTGCTCATGAAGTGGGTATCAGCCAAGTATGGTGCCGCCTTCATCACCCGCAAGGTCTTCTTCTACGGCGTGCTGACCATATTACCTTATTATATATTCTACCCCACGCTCCCCACCGCTGCCGTGCTCACCAAACCCGTGGTAATGGGCAACCTGGCATTCCTGGGCTGTCTGGCGTCGATGATTTGCTTTCTCACCTGGAACTGGTGCATCTCCAAGCTGGGCGCGGTGAAAGCCACCAACTGGGTATACTTCAACCCCATCACCACCATGATTTTCGCTTCGTGGGTGCTGGGTGAGAAGATTACTCCCTACTTCCTCGCCGGAGCCACCTGCATCCTGTTGGGCATGTTTGTCGCCGACCGCAGCACCAAGACCAACAACTGACGCCCGCTTTTTTACCTTCGCGACAGCCCCAATCTCCATCATCGCCAACATTTTCGGCGGCAAAGGGCCTATGATTAGGAAAAAAATACCTAATTTTGTAATTTGATAGGTTGTCTGTCAATGCGAAAGAAGCCACTACGGCCACCACTTTCACAGAATTTCAACAAACAAGAAGTATGACTCACGCAGATACACTGAAACACTACACACGGCGGGTGCTGCGCGCGACGGGGATAGCCGTCGCCTCGCTGCTGGCACTGCTGTTGCTCATCACCATACTGCTCTACCTGCCACCCGTACAGAACTGGGCGGTGCGCCAGGTCTCTGCCTACGCCTCCGAGGCTACGGGCATGGACATCGGCATCGACCATGTGCAGCTGGCATTCCCCCTCGACCTCGAGGCCGAGGGCATACACGTGGTACAGCCCAACGACTCGACCCAAGCCACCGACACCATAGCCTACATCCACCGCGCCGTGGTCGACGTGCAGTTCTGGCCGCTGCTCACGGGTGTAGTCAATGTAGATGAACTGGCGCTCGAGAAGATGCTGCTCAACACCGGCACCCTGATACACGAGGCGCGGGTGAGCGGACGCATAGACGCCCTCACCCTGGCTTCCCATGGCGTAGACCTCTGCCGGAGCAACATGAGGATAGACCGCGCCCTGCTCGACGGCGCCCTGCTCGACATCGAGCTGAGCGACACCGTGCCGCCCGACACCACACCGTCGGCCAATGTGTGGAAGATTGCCGTGGAGAAACTCGACATCAACCGCTCGGCACTAACCCTGCACATGCCCGGCGACACCCTGCGCATAGGGGCACAGATTACCGCTCTCAAGGCGCGCCAGGGCTATCTGGACCTGGACAAGGGCCTCTACCGTGTGGGCAGCCTCAGCCTCGACGACAGTGGCGTGAGCTATGACAACCGCGCCATAGACCCCGTCGAGGGGCTCGACTACAACCACCTCGCCCTCAGCCATCTGTCGCTGGCCGTAGACTCGGTCTTCTACTGCGCTCCACACATCGAGGCGGTAGTGCGCAGCGCGGCATTTGCCGAGAAGAGCGGACTCAGCCTTACCTCGCTCGCCACGCGCATAGCCATCGACTCGCTGACGATGCACCTCCCCACTCTCGCCCTCACCACCACCCACTCCAGCGTCAAGGGGCGCGTGGATATGGACTTCAACGCCTTTGACAGCCGCCATCCCGGCAAGATGAACATAGACCTGCGTGCCTCGCTTGGCCGTGGCGACATCGTCTGTGGCGCATCGTCGCTGATGCCCAAGGCGCTGCTGCGCAGTCTGCCCGACCATCCGGTCAACATCAGTGTGGCCATGAGCGGCAACATGCAGAAGGCGCGCCTCTCCCGCATGGACATCACGTGGCCCACAGTGGTCGACCTGAGTGCCAACGGATTTGTGGGCAACCTCAACGACACCGACCGTCTCAGCGCCGACATCAAGGTCAAGGCCCAGACCCACCAGCTCAACTTCATCACCCAAGCCCTCGCGCCCGCAGTGGCACGGCAGATACGCATCCCCAGCGGCGTGCGGCTGCAGAGCCACATCACCGCCGACGGCCCCCACTATGTCGCCACCCTCGACATGACCGAGGGCCGTGGAGCGCTCAAGGGCAAGGCAGAGATAGACACACGGCGCATGGCATACAGCGCACGGATGGCAGCACGTGGGTTGCAGGTGGCACACTTTGTACCTTCAGCGGGCGTAGGCACCCTCACCGGCTCGCTGACGGCACGGGGCACGGGCACCGACATGCTCAGTCCGCGCACCCGACTGCAGGCGCGCGCCGAGCTGGGCCAGATAGACGTGGCTGGACAGCGCATCGGCGACACCCACGCCACCATCGACATGGCGGGAGGCCACATCCACCTCAACGCCGCCGGCAACAATCCCCTCTTCGACGGCCAGCTGTCGTTTGCCGGCATCGCCAACGGCAGCCGCATCCGTGGCACCTTTGCCTGCGACCTCGACAAGGCCGACCTGCACCGACTGGGCATCGCCGACAATGCCCTCAACCTGGGCGTATGCTCCCACATCGACATCGACACCAATCTCAAAGACCATCTCAGCATCCTGGGCAACGTGGGCGAGATACGCATCTACTCCAGAAACCATACCTTCCGCCCCGAAGACATAGACTTCGACGTGCTCGCCACCCGCGACACCACCCATGCGCTCATCAGCAGCGGCGACTTCAGACTCGATGCCGACGCGCGTGGCGACTACAACGTGCTGCTGCATCATATCCAACTGGTAAGCCAGGAGATGCAACGCCAGACCCGTGAGAGATACATCGACCAAGTGCGCCTGCGCCAGCAGCTGCCCGAGGCGCGCATCTTCCTCAGCAGCGGGCGCAACAACGCCTTCTCGCGCTTCCTCAAGTGGAAGGGCTACGAGACCGCAAGGCTGCTGGTCGACGTAAACTGTTCGCCTGTACAGGGCATAAACGGACACATAGACGCCGACTCGGTGGTGGCTGCCAAATTCCTGATAGACACCGTGAGGGTGGCGGTGACGAGCGACTCGGTGCGCACCCGCTACCAGGCGCGGATAAGCAACAACAAGCGCAACCCCGACTACACCTTCACGGCGCTGCTCAATGGCGGCGTGTTTGAGCGTGGCGCCTATGCCGCCGCCCAGGTCTTCGATGCCCGCAACCGGCTCGGACTGCGGTTCGGACTGGCTGCCGCCATGCAGACCGAGGGCATACTGCTGCACCTCTATGGCGAGCCGCCCGTGCTGGGCTACAAGCAGTTTGCTGCCAACAAGGACAACTTTATACTCTTTGGCGACAATGAGCGCATAAAGGCCAACCTCAAGCTCACCGCTGCCGACGGCATGGGTGTGCAGCTCTACTCAGACGACACCAACAGTGACGCCCAGCAGGACCTCACGCTCTCGCTCGCCAAGTTTGACCTGCACAAGGTGCTCTCGGTCATCCCCTATATGCCCGACATTGAGGGCATGATGAACGGCGACTTCCACATCGTCAAGACCGAAACCGAGCTGTCGGTATCTTCTGCCGTGACGGTCGACAACATGAAGTACGAGAAGTGCGACATGGGCAATCTCGGCAGCGAGTTTGTCTACATGCCCAAGAACGACGGCTCTCATTATGTCGACGGCATGCTGCTCTGCAACGGCAACGAGGTGGGCACCATACAGGGTACGTACAAGTCGGAGGGGAACGGATGGCTCGACGCCACCATGGGTCTGCAGCGTATGCCTATGCAGCTCGTCAACGGTTTCATCCCCGACCGCCTCATCGGTCTGCGCGGCTATGGCGACGGCACTCTCTCCGTGCGCGGCCAGCTCAGCAGCCCCATCGTCGATGGCGAGGTATATCTCGACTCTACCTACCTCTTCAGCGAACCTTATGGCGTGCAGATGCGCTTTGCCGACGACCCCGTGCGCATCGTCGGCAGCCGGCTCCTGTTTGAAAACTTTGAGATGTTTGCCAACAACGACGCGCCGCTCAACATCTCGGGCAATCTCGACTTTACCGACCTCGGCAACATGATGCTCGATATCCGTATGCGCGCCGAAAACTTCAAGATTATCGACGCCAAGGAGAACGCCAGATCTGAAGCCTACGGCAAGGCCTTCGTCAACTTCTACGGCATGATGAACGGCCCGGTAGACAACCTGCGCATGCGCGGCAAGCTCGACGTACTGGGCAACACCGATATGACCTACGTGATGCGCGACGCCGAACTCACCGCCGACACGCAGCTCGACGAGCTGGTGCAGTTTACCAACTTCCGCGACACCACCAAGTCAGAGCCCGTGCAGCGCCCCGCCATTCGCGGCCTGGATATGCAGCTGAGCATGTCGGTCGACGAGTCGGCCCACATCATGTGCATGCTCAACGCCGACCACTCCAACTACATCTCTCTGATAGGCGGCGGCGACCTGCGCATGGGCTACAACCCCACCGACGAGCTCACCCTCACCGGCCGCTACACCCTCTACAGCGGCGAGATGAAATACTCGCTCCCCATCATCCCGCTCAAGACCTTTGCCATACAGGACGGCAGCTACATCGAGTTCACGGGCGACCCCATGAACCCGCAACTGCACATCACCGCAACCGAGAGCGTCAAGACCACCGTAAGCGAGGGCAGCAGCAGCCGTGCCGTAGACTTCGACTGTGGTGTCAAGCTCACCCAGACGCTCAGCAATCTGGGCCTCGAGTTCATTATCGACGCCCCTAACGACATGACCATCAGCGACCAGCTCAAGACGCTCACCACCGAGGGTCGCAGCAAGGTGGCGGTGACCATGCTCGCCTCGGGCATGTATCTCACCGACGGCAACACCAACCAGTTTACGATGAACAACGCCCTGTCGTCGTTCCTCCAGAACGAAATCAACAACGTGGCTGGCAAGGCGATGCGCTCGATGGGACTCGACCTCGGCATGAGCATCGACAACACCAACACATCGGGCGGCATGCACACCGACTACAATTTCAAGTTCTCCAAGCGTCTGTGGAACAACCGCTTCAGCGTCAACGTGGGCGGAAAAGTGTCGACCGGCGCCGACATCGACATACAGCAGGGCGACAACGATATGTTCTTCAACAAGGTAGAGCTCGAATACCGCCTGGACCGCAATGCCAGCAAGTATCTGCGCGTGTTCTACGACAACAACAAGTACGACTGGCTCGAAGGCCCGCTGGGTGAGTATGGCGTAGGCTTCGTATGGAAGCGCAAGCTGCGCCATTTCCGCGACATCTTCTTCCTCGACAAGAAGGAGACCATGCCCGCCCCCGCCCCCAAGCA